>NZ_WNWM01000001.1 GCF_009727155.1 Pseudoduganella dura
AACCACCCCAAGCACGGCAACGGCTGGAAAGACCACAGCAGCGGCGAGGGCGGTACCTGCATCGACCTGGTGATGTACGCCATGGGCCTGACGGTTTCCGAATCCATGAAGTGGTTGCACGAGGCGTATGCCATCCCGTTCGATCGACAGGACGGCCAGGCGCAGCCGCAGAAGCCGAAAACCCTGGTGGACCATATCGCCGCCCGCTGTATCGGCGCCCGCGACCAGGTACGCAGCTACCTGGCAGGCCGCGGCATCACCGAGGCGGCGATCGCTGCCGCGCTCAAGGCCAACACCGTGGGTTTCAACGAGTGGGTCAGCCCCAAGGTGCCGGAAGGGGAAGTAGGCCACGGCGGCCCGGCCGCGGCGTTCATCGTGTATGCGCCCGGCACCCGCGACGTACTCGGCGTCGACATGCGCTTCTTCGATCCGGCCATCAATGGCGACGTGAAAACCCAGAGCCAGGGCGAGAAGGACGGCTACGGCTGGACGTCGGACTGGCGCCGACTGGAGCGGGCGCGCCGCGTGTATATCGTGGAAAGCGCGATCAATGCGCTGTCGATCGACAGTTGCGAGCTGCCCGGCGCCGCCGCCTTTGCCCTGCGCGGCCTGACCAACGTTCAATCGATTGAATGGACGTTCCTGAAAGGCAAGCAGGTTCTCATCTGCCTGGACAACGACGAGCCGTTCGAACCTGGTCACCGGCGCGCCGGCGAGCGGCCGGGCCCGAACGCCGCTTGGGCACTGTATGAAGTCCTGACCGCGCAGAACATCAGCGCGCAGCTGGTGGACCAATCCGGCTGGCTGAAGGAGCTGGATCACGAGGATTCCCCCAGCATCAACGACGTAAACGACTACCTGCAGGAGCACGGCGTGGATCTGCTCCGGAATGCCCTGGAAAAGACCGAGGAATGGCTGATTGCCGGCCTGGCCGGCGACGCCAAGCGCAAAGGCAAGCCGCGGGTGTATCTCCCCTCCCACGACTATTCGCAATACTGGAAATACCGCGTGCGGCCGGACTTCACCCGTTACATCACGAAGATGGACAAGAACAGGGAAACCGACGAGGACAAGCCGGACTACACCGACCTGTGCGGTTTCCGCGTCGCGTCGCTGACCAGGGTATCGGTGGCCAGCTCGGCGTCGACCATGACCGGCGACACCGACCACGCGCCGACGGTCTATTTTTCCGCCACGGTGCAAACGGCACGCCACGGCTACCAGCTGACCCGCAAGGTATTCACCGACGACCAGCTGCACAACGTCCAGCAGTGGAGCAAGTTCGGCCCCATCTGGGCACCACAGCAGTTTTCCCGCATGGTCAACATCCTGGAGCGTACTGCCGACCTGGGCGCGCGCACGGTGGCCAACTTCGTCGGCCTGGCGTGGCTCAACGGCCAACTGGCGATCAACGAGGGACCGGACTGCTATTTCACCGATGCGGAGAAGCAGTGCCCGTATCACAACCTCACGTTTCCATCGGGCCCCGTACAGGATGCTGCGCGCGTGATCCGCGCCTACCAAGGCACCTTCCTGAAGAATGCAGCCGCGATTCCCCTGGTCTGGGCACTGGGCGGACACCTGAAGGCCCTGCTGGGCTTCTGGCCGCACATGACCATCCAGGCCGGCAAGAGCGCGGGCAAGTCGACCATCATCAAGCGCCTTGAGCGCACCATCGCCTTTACGATGTTTTCGGGGCAGTCCCTGCAGACCGAATTCCGCCTGATGACCAGCATTGCCCACACCAGCCATCCGGTGGGCTGGGAAGAGCTGAGCGCCCGACGCCAGGACGTGATCGACAAGGCGGTCGGCATCCTGCAGGAAAACTACCAGTACACCATTACCCGCCGCGGCACCGACATGACGGAATTCCTGCTGTCGGCCCCGGTGCTGCTGGCCGGCGAGGACGTGCCTGTACGCAGCCTGACCGGCAAGATCGTGCGTTCCGACCTGACCGGCAAGAAGGGCGCGTTGATGCCGGCCGATCTGCCACGCTTCCCGGTGCGCCAATGGCTGACCTACTTGACCGACCTGAACAAGATGGACGTGCTGGCCAAGTACGAAGAACTGCGCGATCACCTGCTGGCCCGCAGCCGTGCGAGCGGCGCGAGCCAGAACGACGACGGCGCCGGCCGCATGGCCAGCAACTATGCCGCCGTGCTGCTCGCTTGGCGATACCTGGCAGACTTTGCCGGGATGGACTACACCGAAGGCAATTTCGGTACCGACCTGGTGGCGGAGATGAACGCCCACATTGCCGAAACGAGCCAGGACCGTGCTCCATGGGTCTGGATCATGGAAACGTTCCTTTCCGAACTCGACGCCGGCCGCTTCGCGCACCCCAACAAGTTCGACATCGTGGACGGCAAGCGCTGTCTCCTGGTCCGCACCAGCCACATCATGGATCACCTGGCGCACTCCCCCTACCTGCGCGAGAAATGGAACGGCTCGCCGGTCAAGTCCGCCACCGTGTTCAAGCGGCAGCTGGCGGAAGCCGGCGTCATCGAGGGCAAGAAGGACGTCGAGCGCACCATCCGTGGCAACCGCGCCACGCACCTGACGCCGTTGTCGCTCGATGCACTGGAGACATTCGGCCTGGCCGCGGTGGAACGCGACGACCTGCACGAGAATCCGCGGAGTCGCCCGTGACGGTCACCAGTTGCATCGCCTGCAAAAATTTCACGGTCACGCCGCGGTCAGACCGCAAGGATCTGGATGCGTCTTACCGTGCCCGCGGCATGGGCCGGTGCAAGATTGATTCGCTGTCTGCGCGCTGGATCCGGGCCGAGGCGCCGCGCGAGTGCGGCAGCCTGGTACCGATCGACACACAGCAGATCGAGGCGCGCCGGCGCCACCTGGCAACACACCAGGCGTAAAAAAAGCCACCGACTGGTGGCCTTTCCGTTTCTGCTGTCGTTCCCTTCCTACTCGCGCGCTCGCTTCCTTTCGGAAGCCACCCAATCCTGCATCGCCAACCCCAGCGCAGCAGCCCGGCTGAGTCCACGCCCTTGAGCTGTTTTGTCGAAATCGGCAAGAATCTGAGGATCGACGGTTACGGTGATTGGCTCTTTGCGCTTGCGCAAGGTCCGGGGCACATCTCCACTCACCGTCAACTGGGGCGCAGGCTCAGTGGCGGGTACCACGGCGACAGTCGTAGCGGCTACAGGTTGAGCATCAGGAGCTCCAGCGATGAAGCGCTGGACTTCCGCTTCGCTAGGCTGCGGACGGGCGGGTTTCGGTACGATCTTAGTATTCATGATGTGTTTGGTACGTTATCTTGATGTATTGACTAAATCATTATGCTGTAATGTTGCCGTAATTCTGCAATAGCAGCTGGACCAGCGCGTCAACCTCTTCGCGTGCCTTTCCGTCGACAGGTTTGTACTCGCTGACATTCCTTCCGCTCGCACTGGCGCGCTCGATCGCCTTCCGGTTGCCCAGCCTCACCCCGGCCACCTTGAAGCCGTACCCTTCGATTGCCGCGATTGTTGCCTCGTTGTCCGAGCCTTGGCCAGGCGGATCGGCCATGTTCAGGAACGGCACGACCTGGACGTCACGAAGTTCCTGGGCCTCCTTTACCAGCTCGACCATGTTCTCGTAGGCCCATAGATCGAAGGAGCGGGGAGCGAATGGCACGATCAGGACATCAGCCACCGACAAGGCAGCGCGCAGCGCGCCAGAGTCCCGGGCCCCCACGTCGATGATCGTGTGCCGGTACTTCGGCGCCTGCAAGCGCACCTGGGCGCGCAAGGTCGCGCCGTCCGAGAGCTCCACGGCCGGGATGCCGGGTAGGCCTGCAGCTGAACGCATCGACAGCGCGAGAAGCGCTGACGTCTGTTTCTTGTCGCCGTCAACCACCCATGGATCCTGTCCAGCCAAGGCAAAGCCGGTCGAGACCTGCACTGTCGTGGTCGATTTACCCACGCCGCCCTTGGTGTTCGCTATGCAAAAAATCGTCATATCATTCCTACATTAAGTTAATGCTCATTATATTGTAAATATATATCATCCATGCATCAAGCCTACATCAGTCCTACATTACATTATTTCCTCTAGTTCGCTTAGGCTAGCGAAGCTGGCCAGCGTCTCCATCACAGCGCGCTCAGCATCCAATGCCTTATGTACAGCATCGCGGACGTGCACGACGTTGCCCCGTGTGCCGTCGCCGTTTCGCACCGTGGAAGCCAGCCGGTCGGCATCGAGCCTAGTGAAGCTGCGCGCCAGATGCGGCGCGCATCGTCGGACAGCTGTCACATATCCGTCCTCGTCGACGTCGAACGTTACCGGGATCCCGTCGCACTCGACCAGGTACGGTGCCACGAGCGTCATCCGGTCCAGGCGAGCCAGTGCCATTTCATAAGCCCGCACAGCTTCCGTCGCCGTCAACATCATTGTCTTCATAGTTCCTCCGAAACCTGCCTTACACAGCCGCATGCATGATTAAAGTGCGTATGCATCACATCTACATCAACTTGATGCATCTACAAAATCAATAATACATCAAGTTAATGTATACATCAACTTGATGTATAAAAATTCTCGGAATTCCGATCTGGCCAAGCAGCTGCAGCTGCAGTCGCTCACAGGGGCCAATCCCTGACCACCACAGAACGGCACACGCAGCGCAAAAAATCCGTGGATCTAAGGCGTTTTTCTTGCTAAGTCCTTGATTTCTTAGCAAATACCATCCACGAACTACCCCTCAAAATCCACGAAATCACCGTATCAATCCACATATCGATCTTTCGGCTCCACCCGTCCCCGCCGCCGCCTATACCTCTCTCTCTCGTAAATTATTGAAAAGAAAGAAGAAATAGAACATTGAGAAAAGGCAGGGCAGGGCACGCAATCCACATGGAGACTCCGGTTTTCCACCGATTTTTTACCTGCCTAATTTTTCATCCACGGATTCCACCACCTTCCACACGCCGATTTGTGGATGCTTTTACGAAAAAACTAACTAAAGAATCAATGACTTACAGCGCCGTAGGATTCAATCCACTAATCCACAAACTTTTTTGCCTGTGGCCCTGCTGGAGACTTGCTTCTCCCAGCCTTGGGGTTGCCGCTGCAGGAATACCCCTCTGTGTGCATCAGATCGCATGAAGCGCAACGGCATCAAACCGCTCTAACCCGCACCAGCAGCCGGTGACAGCCGCCATCCGGTGGTGCATCAAAAGCAGCGTCCTAAGAGAAGCCCGGAGGCGGGAGGGGCCTCCGACAGCCGACCCCTGAGAGGGGTGCCGTCGTGCGACCACCCATGAGACGGCCTACGAGGCTGCAGGAGACGCGAGAAGGGGGAGATAGAGGCTGCGGCTTCCCGCATCAATCTGGAGGCCTGTGATGCGTTCTGGTGGCTTGACGAGGTGGTATGTGATCTCCCATACCTGATATGCTGGATTTTTGTACAGTACTGCGTGAGGTATTGAATGTTCGGCACCAGCCACTCCCTGGGCGGCGGTGCGCCGGCGACAGAGCGCACGCTCGGATTGCCGGTCGCCGTGATCCATTTACGACGCGATGGCCAGCGCATCAGCGGGAGTGAATTCAAGGCAGCAGTACCGCTGATCGGACGCCTGCTACTGGGTCCAACCAGCCGACACCAGAGCGGTGGTGGCTCATCGCATATGGCCGACCTTATGAGACCTGGTGCGCTGGAACTGGGATCACTTTGCAAACCACTGTTCAATCCAGTTATTGAACGAGCTGACCAGCAGGGATTCATACTGAGCGGGTACGAGATCCAGTCAACGGCGGACGGACAGAAGACACACCTCGACCAGGTGTGGCTGGTGCGACCGCTGACGGCTACGGATCCATTCGACGTTCCGCCGTCCCGGGCCTGAACGCAGAGCCAACGTGACACCTGCCGCGCGGGCATTCCCGCTTGGCTCCGGCCGAATTTCCTTCGGAAATCAAGCACCCCGCTACCGCGGGGCGTCGGTCCGGCCGGTTACTTTTTGAAAAGCAGACAAACAAAAAACGGAAAGCCAACCCGGCCGGCACCCGCCGGCGGCAGGAATCACTCCCGAGATGGCCAGTTCACAACGGATCGAAGCACCCTACTGCCTGGTGGCGGGGGTACTGAAACGATGTATGACGTGGACGAGCTGGCCGCCGCCCTCCCGATAGGGGGCGGGGTTTCGGGCCAGCGGTACAGGAGGGCAGGTGCCCGCAGCCCCGTAGGGGTGAGCCGGTAGCCCCCCGCCGTGGTAGCGGTGCGCGTAGCGCAGGGGCGTATCCCGGCGAAGGCTCTGGCCGATTCCCGGAACAGCTGTGCGGCGCGCTCTTCAGTTTATGACCTTGTGCGCCGCGAAGCGGGGCAGTCATTTTTCGTAGTCCTACGCACTGTTGTGCATAACCTATGCATTTTGGTGCGTAGAGCTATGAAATTGGCTGCGTAGATTCCTTTCAAATTCGCGGCCGCCCTAAGTGACGCTTCGCGTAAAAAAAACCCAACCCCTACGAAGGGGAGGGCGCGCCCTCCCTAGCCCCTCCGCTTATAAGAAAGAGAAGGAATCGGCCGCTAGGCCGCATGGATACGTCATGTCACCGAAAGAAAATGGAGCATGACCGAAAATTTCACGCACAATTCGGAAAGAATAAGACCTTAATTTTTCGCTTCATGCGTAGGGCGTACCGCACTCGACCGAAGAAATAAGCCCTTAACTTTTCGGATGTTGCATGTTACGATCCGCTCATCAGCGAAAAAATAAGGGGAAAAAGATGGCACAAAAGAGAGAACATAACGTTTCAGGCGCGCGCACTGGGCCAAGCCTGAAGAGCTTGACCTACTCGGCAGACCACAATCCGCTCTTGGAGCAAAACGCTATCGAGATCAAGAAACGCAAGGTACAAACAGGGATTCGTGAGGAGTTTACCGGCGACGGCGGTACACGTATTTCAGCCATCCACGAGATCATCGAGAAGGACGAAACCGAGTTTGTGAAGGTGTTTGCGGATGGGGTGAAAGCGGCGTTTGGCTTGAGCCGCACGGCATATCGGGTGTTTCAGCTTGTGCTCCAGAAGTACCAGGATGAGCCGATGGTAGGTGGCTACGCTGATTCCGTGTACCTCGCCTGGTTTAATGGCGGCCTGTCTGGCGTCGATGTGGGCATGACGGACAGGACGTTCCAGACAGGCCTACGCGAGCTGCTGAGCAAGAATTTTTTGGCCCCCCGCCAGCCGAATGTGTTCTGGGTCAACCCCAGCCTCTTTTTCAAAGGCAACCGCGTGCTGTTCGTACGCGAATACGTCAAGCGCGAATCAGCGCAGCAGAAGAAACGCGCTGCCCTTGAGCAGGCTGGGCAGCAACTGCTCATCGAGTAAGGGCCTTAGCTTTTTCTCGATGGCAGCTCGTACGGCGTGAAGCGCACTACCTCTTCCCCGATCCAGTCGTTCAGCTGCCGGAACTTGTCTTGCAGCGGCTGCACCTCATTGCGGCCGAACACCTCGGCGGCCGTGTCCGCGGCGCCGAATCCCCCCGTGTTGCTCGGCACCACGCCCAGCAACTGGGGCGGCACGCGGTGCGCCGCCAGCATGTCGTCGCGCGTCACGTTCTTGATGTTGAAGAACTCGTCCTTGGCGGTCACCTCGCTGACCGGCAGCAGCTGGATGCCGTCCTTCTTGCCGTTCGGTGCATACATGAACAGGTTCCGGAAGTTGCCCGGTCCCTTGCTGCTTTTCAACGCCTGGCGCAGCGCGTCGACGTCGGCCTCGTTATGGGCCGGATCCGTCATGTACAGGATGAATCCGGCGTGGCTGCCGTTCTCGTAATACCGGCGCCGGAATAGCGTGGCCGACTCGTTCAGCCAGGCCGAGTGCAGCGCGCCCATGTATTCCGGCAGGCCGTACAGCTCCTGGTTGATATCGGCCTCCATCAGGTGGAAAATGCTGCCCCGCTTGAATTCGTGTTCGCCGCCGGCGCCGTCGATGAACCAGTGCTGGCCCTCTTCCACGCCGCACCTGGTGTACTTGGCCAGGGACGGCAGCAGCTTCAGTGGCCTGCCCAGCGCGTTGTCCTGCCGCTCCAGGTAACCGTTGCCGAACACGAGATAGTCGAGGGCCACGCGGCCGAACGCCTCACGCGACAGCAGCTTGTGCGGCTTGAACGTCGACATGAGCACATTGCGCTTGAACTGCAGGGCGGAACCATGATGGGTGCCGGCCCTGTAGGTCTTGGCCAGGCCTTCCCAACTGACCGGCGGCTCATACCAGCGGCCGTTGGACAGCGACTGCGCATATTCCAGGATGCTGGCCTTGTCCATGACTGGCATCGGGTCGCCAAAGGTGAAGGCCTCGATACGGCCCGGGCTGCCCGCGGCAGCGCCGGCGCCGGCCTGGCCGGCTGCAGCCGGGCGTGGGGTATATTTTTTCTTGGTCATGATGAGAACTCCAGAATGCTGCGATTCGTTGATGTGGTGCCTTCCAGGGGCTCGTTGCCCATGGCATGCAGGCAGGCCCATGCCAGATCGGCGTGGCCGGTCTCCTGGCTGTAGCCGGCCGTGAATGTGAGCTGGCGGCCGCTGGCGGTCGTGGTCTTGCGGATGGCCATGAAGGCCTGGGCCAGATCCGTCCAGCCGGCGTCGAATTCCAGGCGGCCGCCGCCGATGACGGACAGGCCCTTGAGCACCAGGCGGGCCTTCACTTCCGGCGAGTAGTGCAGGGCCACGGCGCCCGGGTAGAACTTGCTCACGAGCTCGTAGACGCCGGCGCCGATGCCGGTCGTGTCGATCGCCATGTAGGCGACCGTGTACCGCTCCGTGATCCCCTTGATGGCCCGGGCCTGGGCCTCGAAATCCATGCCGCGCCACTGCTGCCGCTCCAGCACACGGAACTTGCCGCCCGGGGCTACCGGCGGCGCTAGGACGACCAGGCCGGCCGAGTCGCCCGATAGCGCCGGGTCATAGCCGACCCAGACGGGCCGGTAGCCGTACGGCCGTATAGCGAAGTGCTTGACGTCGCTCCACTCGTCCAGCATGTCGATCATGCAGCGCTGGATATCCGCAAACGAGAAGATCGAGGCCGAGTCATCGATGAACTGGCACATCAGCAGGTTCGCGTATTCCTCCGGGCTGTATTCCAGGCGCAGCTCGTCCAGGTCGAACAGGTTGCAGCCGGATTGCACCGCATCCTCGACCGTGACGATCTGGCGCCACTGGCGGTCTTCGCACAGCCGCCCTTCAGCCAGGGCGGCGTGGCTGATATCGAGGTTGATGTGGTCGGCCTTCGCGCGGCCGCGGTTCGCATGCTTGCCGTTCCAGAACGAATACGCGCTGTGACTCATGCTCGACGGCGTGGAGAAGTAAGTCTTCCGCCAGTTCTTGTGCATGGCCATACCGCTGGCCACCTTGTTCAGCTCGGGGAACTTCGGCACCCAGAAATATTCATCGAAGTAGAAATTCCCGTGATAGGACTGCGCCGTGCGCGCGTTCGTGCCGAGGAAGTACAGCGTGGCGCCGTTGGGCAACACCATCGGATCGCCCTTCAGCTCGACGCCGCAGGTCTCCGCCGCGAACTGGCATATGTACTGCTTGAAGACGTTGGCCTGGGCCCGGCTCGCGGACAGGAAGATCTGGTTGCGGCCGGTCTCCAGCGCATCGAGCAGCGCTTCGCGCGCGAAGTACCAGGTAGCGCCGATCTGGCGGGACTTGAGCAGGTTGCGGGTCCGCTGGAAGCCCTGCCGGTACCAGACCTTCTGATAGCCGAACAGCGAATCAAGGAACGCCTCGCGGATCTGGTCGACCTGATCTTCCGTGAACTCGTTGGCCGTCGACTTCCGCGGCGCGGCGTTGCGCGCCTTGATGTTCGGATTGAGGTCTGCTTCCTTCCCGGTCTCGTCGTACTTGCCCACGCGCGCCGTGCGCTCGATCTGCCGCATGAGCAGATCGATTTCCTTGAAATCCTTGCCTTCCTTTTCGTCCTTGGCCACCAGGGCGCACACGCGCATCTCGATGTTCAGCTCGATCCGCTCGCGCGCTGTGGCCTTGTCCCACTCGTCCCGCTGCTTCCAGGCCTCGACGGTGGGCCGTTTGATGCCCAGCTTGCGTGCGATCGCGGACACACGCCAGCCCTGGAAATACAGGGCACGTGCGGCGCGGCGTGGGTCGAAGTCGGATTGTTCTTCCTGTTCTTCCTGATCGGGGATGGCGTTTTCGAGCATGGACGAAGTTTGCGGACTCGCGCGCGTGAAGGCATCTGGATGGGCCTGTACCCGCTGCGGGCACAGGGCCCAATCGTTGAGCTGCCGGGCGCAAACCAGCAACATCACTCTCGTCAACACCCTTTAACTCGCTGGAGAAAAAATGCATCGCAAACGCACTATCTCGCTGGCCGTGGCCGCCCTGGGCGCCCTGCTGTCGATCGACGCGCACGCCGCCACCGCGACGGCGCAAGCCCTGGCCACCCCGGAAGGCGCTGCGCTCGGCATCAGCGCCGCACTCGGCCTGGGCGCCTTCGGCACCACGGCCGCCCACGCTGGCCAGAAATCGCGGTTCTTCCGCATCGCCCTGGAAGGCGCAACCACCGATGGCCGCGTGATCGAGCGCGAATGGCTGGAGCAGATGGCCGCCAACTACAACCCGAACACCTACGGCGCGCGCCTCAACCTGGAGCATGTGCGCGGCATCGATCCGGAGGGTATGTTCAAGGCCTACGGCGACGTGCTGGCCCTGGAAACCCGCGAGGAAGAGGGCGGCAAGCTGGGCCTGTATGCGCAGATCGAGCCCACGGCCGACCTGATCGCCCTGAACAAGAAACGCCAGAAGCTGTACACGTCGTGCGAGATCAACCCAGCCTTCAGCGACACCGGCGAAGCCTACTTGGTCGGCCTGGCCGTCACCGACAACCCGGCTAGCCTGGGCACGGAAATGCTGCAGTTCTCAGCGCAGAACCCGGCCGTATTCAAGGGACGCAAGCAGGCGCCGGACAACCTGTACACGGCAGCCACCGAAGCCGACCTGGAAATGGAACCGGCCAAGACGCCCGCCGTCACGCTGCTGAGCAAAATCACCGGCATGCTGAAGGGCACCCAGAAAGATGCCAGCCAGCGTTTTGCTGACGTGTCGTCCGCAGTCGAAACGGTGGCCGAGCACGTCCGCGAGACGGACGAGAAGGTAGACGCCACCGTCATCGACCTGGCACAGCTGCGCGCTGACTTCACCGCCCTGACAGAACAGCTGTCGGCCACGCCGGCACAACCACCACGCCCGGCCGCCAAAGGCGGCGCCGGCACCATCACCACCGATTGCTAAACCAGCAAAACAAGGAAAGACATGCGTAACGATACCCGCCTGAAATTTAACGCCTACATGGCTGCCATCCAGCAGCTGAACGGCGTACCGGATGCCACCAAGAAATTCGCGGTGACGCCCTCCGTGCAGCAAAAGCTGGAAACCCGGATCCAGGAATCCAGTGCGTTCCTGCAGAAGGTCAACATGGTCATCGTCGACGAACAGAGCGGCGAGAAGCTGGGCCTGGGCGTCAACAGCACGATCGCCGGCACCACGGATACGTCGCTGAAAGACCGCGAGCCGACCGACCCGACCGACCTGGTCGGCAACCGCTACGAATGCACGCAAACGAACTTCGACACGGCACTGCGCTACACCAAGATCGACACCTGGGCGAAATTCCCTGACTTCCAGACCCGGATCCGTGATGTGCTGGTAAAGCAGCAGGCACTGGACCGCATCATGATCGGCTGGAACGGCACCTCGCGCGCCGCCACGTCGAACCGTGCCACCAACCCGCTGCTGCAGGACGTGAACAAGGGCTGGCTGCAGAAGTACCGCGAAGATGCGGCGGCGCGCGTGATGAAGCAGGGTGCTACTGCCAACCAGATCCGTGTGGGCGTGGCTGCAGGCCACGATTACGTCAACCTCGACGCCCTGGTGATGGACGCGGCCAGCAACCTGATCGCGCCGCAGTTCCGCGATGACACCGAGCTGGTGGTGATCTGCAACCAGACGCTGCTCGATGACAAGTACTTCCCGCTCGTGAACCGGGAACAGCCCAACAGCGAAATGACCGCGGCCGACGTCATCATGTCGCAGAAGCGCATCGGCGGCCGCGCAGCCGTGGCCGTGCCCTACTTCCCGGAAGGCGCACTGCTGATCACGCGGCTGGACAACCTGTCGATCTATATCCAGGACGGTGCCCGCCGGCGTTCGGTGCAGGACAACCCAAAGCGCGACCGTGTCGAGAACTACGAATCGAGCAACGACGCGTACGTGATCGAGAGCTACGAAGGCGGTTGCTTCGTGGAAAACATCAAGCTGACCTGGTAAGCCATGACGAGCCCCGCACGACGTCACTATCAGCAAGTCAGTGCCGCACTGGCGGCGGCCGCGGCTGCGCCAGGCGAATCAATGGAAGGCGCCGGCCCGTACGACCTGATGCTGGCCAAGCTCCACCAGGACAAGCACCGCCTCAAGCTGGTCCAGTCGATCGAGCGCAAGGCGGACACCAAGCGCGAGATCCTGCCGGACTACGCCGACTATGTCGCCGGCGTGCTGGCCGGCGGCCGCGGCGCACAGGATGACGTGCTGCTGGCCGTCATGATCTGGCGCCTCGATGCCGGCGACTACCCGGGCTGTCTGGATATCGCTGACTACGCCCTGGCGAACAACTGGAAGATGCCGGACCAGTTCAGCCGCACCCTGGCCACCGTGGTGGCCGAGGATTTCGCGGAAGCCGCCCTGATCGTTCTCAAGGCCGAGCAGTTCGACCCGCAGCTGCTGCAGCGCGTCGCCGCGCTGACCGACCAGCACGACATGCCCGACCAGGTGCGCGCCAAGCTGTACAAGGCGATCGGCTATGCACTCCAGGCCGACCCGGCCGAAGCCCTGCCGTACCTGGAACGCGCCCTGCAGCTGTTCGATCGCATCGGCGTGAAGAAAGACATTGAACGGCTGCAGAAGCAGCTGGGCAATCCCGCCGGCGGTGATTCCGCCGGCACGTAAAGAGCCCCTCGGCCCGGGCGGCGCCGGCTGACGATGGTGAAGCGAATGCTGAAACCGTCCGACGCCGGCCCACCGCCCACTTACCGGATACACATACATGAGTTTCATTGCCACCGCCGGCGCGGCACCGGCGACACCGCCCAGCAGCAACACCGTGACCAACGACGGCTTCTTCCCGGATATCGATCTGGAGCGCGTGCGCGGCGCCGTGCGGCTCGATGGCACGGTGACCGCCCAGCGCCTGCGCGAAGCCGTGGTAATCGCCGTGATCGCCCTGAACGATGAATTCGCCGAGTGGAAGGCTGCCCGCCAGCTGGCCGGCGTCGCTTCCCTCTCCGAGCTGGAACCGAAGATCGACGGCGAAGGCCGGCAGCTCACGCTCTACCTGGCAGCCGTGCACCGCACCGTGCGGGCCGACCTGACCGAGAAGTACCGCGGCTTCGATTCCACGAAGTCCGGTCTCGATGCAGCCGAATGCGCCGACCAGGTGGCCGACGACGAACGCGGTGCCGCGCGCCGTGCGGTGCGCGCGTTCCTGGGCCTGAGCAACACCACGGTCGAGCTGATCTGATGCGCGTGACGGCACAACAGGGCGACACGGTGGATCTGCTGTGCTGGCGGCATTACGGCGTGACGCAAGGCATGGTGGAACTGGTCCTGGAACAGAACCCCGGCCTGGCCGACTACGGCGTGACCCTGCCGCACGGCCTTGAAGTCGAGATGCCCGAAGCGCCGAAACAGAAAACCCAATCCCCGCTGCTGCAGCTGTGGGACTAACAAGGAGCCAATCGTGGCCGAACCCATTCCTTCTACCGTCGCCGTCGCCGTCACTGGCGTGGGCCTGGCCTCGATCCTGCCAGGCGTTGACGGTAACGCCCTCATCGGTGCCTTCGCCGGCGCCACGCTGCTGGTGGTCAGCAGCAAGGACCTGACGCTGGCCACCCGCCTGGCGTACCTGGTCATTTCGATGATCGCCGGCTACCAGGCCGCGCCGGACGTCGTTGCCTGGCTGCCGATCCGGTCCACCGGCATGGCTGCTTTCTTCGCGGCCGCGTGTGCGATCGCCATTGCCCTGCAGCTGATCGAGCGCGTGAAAACCGCTGACCTGCTGTCGTTCTTCAGAAAAAAAGGAGGCTGACGTGGTGCCCAACCCCGCCGCCGCCATCGCCCTGATGGCCTATTTCGTGGCGATCGGTGCGTTGCTGCTGTACCGCAAGGACGGCGCGCGCCATCGCCAACACGTTTCGTTGATGGCCTGGGGGGTCCTTGTGATCCTGGGCGGATCCGCGATCGAGCTGATGCTCAACAGTAAGGGCGTGAGCCTGTTTGAAGCCGGCCGCGCTGCGCTGCTGGCCATGTTTATCGTTTTGTCGCGTGGCAACGTCGCGCGTCTTCTGTGGAGTGAAAAATGACCCCTGTACTGAAAGCCGGCGACCACGGCACCAACGTGGGCACGCTGCAGCAGCGGCTGAAGGCCGCCGGCTACCTGGTCAACCAGACCAACGTGTATGACGAGGCGACCGAGCGCGCCGTGATGGGCCTGCAGCGCGCCAACGGCCTGGTGATCGACGGCATCTATGGCCAGAAGAGTTTCATGGCCCTGGTAGGCGCCTGCCAGCCCAAGCACCTGGGCGCGCAGGACCTGCAGGCGGCCGCCGATCGCCTTGGCCTGCCGCTGGCCACCGTGCGTGCCGTGAACGAGGTGGAGTCCCGCGGCCAGGGCTTCCTGCCTGACGGCCGCCCGGTGATCCTGTTCGAACGGCACGTGTTTTACAAACGGCTGCAGGAGCACGGCGTGGACCCGGCGCCGATCGCGCTGCAGTCGCCAACGATCTGCGCGCAGCAGGTAGGCGGCTACCAGGGCGGCGCCGGCGAGTACATCCGACTGGAGATCGCCAAACACACGCACATCGCGGCTGCATACGAGGCGGCCAGCTGGGGCGCATTCCAGATCATGGGCTACTACTGGAAGATGCTGGGCTACGCCAGCGTGCAGGATTTCGTGTACAGCATGCAGCGGGACGAGGCTGGCCAGCTCGATGCATTCGTGCGCTTTGTCGAGCACGAGGCGCCGATGCTGGCCGCGCTGAAGGCAAAGAAGTGGGCGGCGTTCGCCAAGCTGTACAACGGCCCGGCTTTCGCACGCAACCTGTACGACGCCAAGCTGGCAGCTGCCTACGCGAAATATGCAGAGCTCGACGAGGTGGCGGCGTGATCGCCATGCTCGAGCGGATCCTGGTCGCCATCATCGTGTTCCTCATCGCCTACCTGTACGTCGATCACCTGCAGAACAAAGCCGCCACCGCCGAGCGCGTGGCGGAGCAGGCCGAGAGCACCATCACCGAGCGCAACCAGACCATCATTGCCTTGGGCGACGTGGCCAAACAGAAGGGGGAACAGGCCGCGCGGCTACAGGGCGAGCGCGACGCAATCCGTTCCCAGCTGGGCAACCGTGAAATTGAAATGAGGAAACTCCAAAATGAAAACGTCGAAGTGCGCGCCTGGGCTGCTGCTGCTGTCCCTGAGCCTGTTGCAGGGCTGCGGGACCACCCAACCCTTACCGGCGCCGCGGCTTACCGTGAATTCCTGTCCAAGAGTGCAGCCCTGCCAGCTGCCGGCGGCGCGGGTGAGAAGTAACGGCGACATGAACATGGCGCTCGATCGCGCCGAGGGCGCGTGGGCGGAATGCGCGGCCGTGGTCGACATGATCGCGGCATGCCAAGCGAAGGCGGACCAGTGAAGAAGCCCGCGAGCCTGCGCCAGGCCGTCACCGCGGCCATCCCGACACTGGCCAACGATCCGGACAAGCTGCTGGTCTTCGTGGACAAGGGCCGCGCCGTCAGCACCGGTGCCCCGGGCAAGTCGTTTCAGTACGGCTACACCCTGAACCTGATTCTGACCGACTGGAGCGGCGACCCGGATCACCTCCTGTTCGCCATCCTGGAATGGTGCCGTGTCAACGAATCGGATCTGCTGGAGAATCCGGAGAAGCAGGCCCGCGGCGTGCGCTTCGAAGTCGACGTGCTGAACCACGAGACCTATGACGTTTCGGTCGAACTGGAGCTGTCCGAGCGCGTCATCGTGTCGATCGACGCCGGCGGGCAGCCGACATTCAGCCACCCGGCCGAACCGGTGCCGGAATGGACCCGCCTGGGTGGGCTGATCTGATGGACAACCTGGAAGCCCTGGAACAGTGGGCCGGCGCCGCACTGGCCCGGCTGGAGCCGGCCGAGCGCCGGAAGATCGCCATGGACGTGGGCCGCGAGCTGCGCCGCAACCAGCAACGCCGCATCGCTTCCCAACGGAACCCGGACGGCAGCCCGTACGACCCGCGCAAGCCGCGCCAGGTGCAGCAGGTACGGCAGGGCGGCCAGCTGCGCGAGCGACGCGGCCGGATCAAACGCCAGGCCATGTTCGTGAAGCTGCGCACCGCGCGCATGATGAAGGTGGAAACGGATAGCGCCGGCGTCACCATCGGATTTGCCGGCCGCGTGGCCCGCATTGCACGGGTCCACCAGGAGGGGGAAGAATCGGAGGTAGAGCCCGGGCGAAACAAGTACCGCTACCCGATCCGCCAGTTGCTGGGCCTCGACCAGGCCGGCCGTGACATGATCCGCGACCGGCTCCTGGAACACCTGGCTCGCTGAATTTTCAACGCCATCCCCGTCCACGGGCAACCAGCTGCCCGGTTACGCCGCCTTCACATCGATCTTGCACAGCGACATATCGAACGTGACGGCGGCGCCGGCCGACCACGACGCGAGGCCAGTGAGGGCATAAAGGTTTGTCGGCGCCGTTGCCAGCGTGACAGCAGGCGTGCGCAAGAACAGCTCAACATCCTCGCGTGGCTGGTAGAGGCTGTTCGTCTCGACTTCGGACATAGCGCTCACGGCTGCCGAACCTGCGCCCCCGGCCAGCGTGATCATCAGGTAGTGACGTGGCATTTTCACGACGCCCCCCGCGGCGCCTGTGGTCTTCACGGTTGTCTCGCTATAGACGCGCATGTTGTTTTTCACGCGGGCGCCGTTGATGTTGGCGGAAAGCCAGCGCGCACCGTCCCCGTTCGCCGTTGGCGTGTACGTCACGCGGTTGATCTTGCCCATGCCATCGGCACGATCGACCACACTGAACACGGCGCCGGAATTGTTCTCCTTGAAGCCGGCATAGCCGGCGCCCACCTGGCTACCGGCATAGGGCACATCGACCGCGCCTGCCGCGAACGGCGCGCTATCGAGCACGTTCGTGTTGAGCGCACTTGCGCCGTACGTTTCAAGGACCGACGTCACGCGCGTGTCGACGAGTGGAATGCCCGCCGTCGCGGCAATGCCGACTTTTGCGATCTCGTCGGCACCATACGCGCACGGGTGCAGGTTATCCGTAGCGAGCATGTACTGCCGCGCCGCGCCGGTCGCTGTGGCGGTCGGGTCGACCAGAGCGCGGTAAATATCCACGAGGTCGAGGCCAGGTGTATCGCGCACGAATTTTCGGATGCCCTGGTTGAGCTGTGAAATGACGAGCGCGCGGGCCGCGGTGTTGTTCGCCCCATAAAGCGGCATCTCGCAAAACAGAAAAACTCGTTTGCCGCTGGCCTTCAACGCAAGTGCGGTCGTCTTCAGATTGGCCAGGATCTCGGCGGCCGGGCGCGGTATGACGTTCATGATGTCATTGATACCCGCCCACAAGAACGCGACCTCGGCCTTCGATGCCGTCGCCTCCGCCAGGCGTGTCGTTGCGATCTCGTCCGTTCCGCGACCCACCGAGGCGACGATATCCACCAGGTCGAATTTCTGCATCGCCCTGGCGTTCATGCGGACGAACCAGCCGTTTGAGGCGTAGTGCGCTTGGTTCATGACGTGTGGCGTGCCCGGGGGCGTGTACTCTGCAAAATCAGGCCCCGGTGCCTCAAAACGCCAGGTCGAGCCGGCACCGTCCAGAATGAAACGCTTGCCGCGCACGTCCTCCGGCACATTTTCGACCTGAACCGGGCAGGTCTTCCACAGGTACGGGAAAGGCGCATCTAGCGCAGACCCGATGAATTTGACGGTGACGATGCCGGCCGTGCGAGAAATACTCGCGATGTAGTGCAGGACGTAGTTTTGCGCCGTGCGGGAATCCCCACGAGCAGTGCAGTGACACCAGTAGCGGCCTTGCCCGATACGGTTGCACGGCTCAGCCGGCGGGAATTGATAACTGCGCCCATTATTGTCCCCCGGCCGTTACAGACAATTTCGCCGCGCCCGCTGACTTCGCTTTGATCATCACATCGGACCAGCCGATACAGTTGAGCATCATGAAGCAGGCACTGCCTGCCGGGGTGGAATTAATGTCCGTGCCCGTATCGCTTCGGCCATACCCGTCCAGCTGGTCAGCTGTCAGTTGAATCCAGCGTGCCCGCGTATCGCCACGTACCCATACTTCTACGCCGGTGAGCGCCGCGATCGTTACGTCCAGGCTGACCGTAATAAATTTGATCGGGGTGATATCGAAGGTAGCCACCACTGCTGCTGCAGCGCCGGCTACCAGCGTGGCCGTGACTGGATCGACCTGCTGGTAGACCGCGCTGTACGAAAGCCGTTGAAATTTTGTGTTTGCCATTGCGGCCTCCTGTTACGCAGCCAGCTGCGCCGGCACGTCGGCCAGGCGCTGGCTGGCCAGCTGGTGATAAACCGGGTTCTTTTCGGATCCCGTCCAGTTCAAGCCTGCTTCCTTCGCAGCCAGCAGGAACGTGCCGCAGCCGGCGAAGAAGTCGGCCAGCGTGCCGCCCGGCGGCACCAGGCGCACGATCTGCCGCGCCACGTCGATCGGCTTTTCGGTCAGATGCTGCTTTTGCGTGGAGAGCCGCGACGCGAACACGCCGCCCAGATACACCTCGTGCGGCAGCATCTTGCCCTTGCTGGCCCACACGATGAACTCGGCCTGCTGGCCGAAGCCGCCCTTGCGCGGCCGGAAGCGGCCGGCCATCTTGTCCCACACCGCAATACCGCGCAGCGTGAAGCCTGCGGCCTGCACAACGTCGGTCAGCGTGGGCAGCTGTCGCCAATCGATGAAGCACACGACCAAGCCACCCGGCTTCAAGGCCCGTTCGGCTTCGGTCAGCCAGGCATGGCACCAGAAGGACCACGAGCGCTGGTCCATGTTGTCGCAGGCGAAGTCCTGGTATTTCGTCTTCGTACTGGTCTGGATGTACTTGGTGGTGGTGTCCTTGGCGCGATCGCCCACGTGCAGGCCGCCCGACGAATAGGGCGGATCGGTCAGCAGCATGTCGATCGACTCGGGCTCCAGCTGGCGGGCCAAGTCGAGCGCATCGATCTGCAGCAGCTTGTTGAGGTATGCCGGTACTGCCGGCTGTTCAGGGTGATTCACGTTTCTCCGTCCATTGAATGCGCGCGCATGCACGCGATGGAAGCATTCTCGGCAATGCGGCCGCCGGCGGATATCGGAGAGCCCTGTACCCGCAGCGGGCACAGGCGCCGCTTGATGCGTCGCGCGCGTGTGGCCGGCAACATGGCGGCATGGACACAACTCAACTTCTCAGACTGCTGCTGAACCTGGTGCGCAAGGGCACGATCCTGCAGGTCAACCACGACCTGGGGAAGTGCCGCGTGGCCACGGGCGAGCTGCAAACGAACTGGATCCCCTGGCTGGCGATCGCCGGCGATACACGCGAGTGGGAACCGCCGACCGCCGGGGAGCAGGTCCTGTTGCTGTGCCCTGGCGGGGAACCGGCGGATGGTGTCGCGCTGCGCGGGCTTTATGCCAATGACCGCCCGGCGCCCAGCACATCGCCAAGCGCACATGTGCGCGCCTACCCCGACGGTGCCGTGCTGTCCTACGACCACGCCGCGCAGCTGTTGTCTGTCCTGCTGCCGGCCGCTGCCATGGTCAACCTGGTCGCGGCATCGGCAGTTCGCGTGAAGTCCGCTGTGTTGAGTGTGGACGGCAGCGCACGGACTACCGGCAACCTTCATGCCGGCACCGGCGCTAGTGGCAGTTTCACTACCCCTACCGGGCAAGTGGTCACCGTCGCGGACGGGATCATCACAAATATTTTTTGAGGTCAGCCATGCAACCGCAAGGATCCGCAATTTTCAACAAGCAATATGTCAAAGCGCTCACGCAGCGCATCAACAATGCGACCGATTGCCACGAACTGCAGGAAGTTACCAACGATGCGATCGCATCGATCCAGGCGCAAAGCGATGCCATCACGGCGCAGCTGGCTGCCCTGCAGCCCATGCTCGCGCTACTGAAGCCGCCCACCAGCCTGAATGCCATCATTTCTTGGCTGTCGAACTTCATCACGTCGTTCCTGACGCCCTACATGAAGCCATACGTCACCTATGCCGCACAGGCAGCTGAAATGGTCGCCGCCATGGCGGAACTGACAGCCGCGATTCAGGAGGCCGCCGGAAAGATCAAGACGTGCACGATCGAGATCCCGGCTGTTTCCCTGCCTGATGTCTCGACCGTGGAGCCAGCGCCGTGATCGGGATGAACGCTACTACCGGGCGCTCCCTCGCCGGCGTGCCGCACCTGAGCCAGTCGATCAGCAAGATCCTGACCACGCCGCTGTACTCGCGCGTGAACCGGCGCCTGTTCGGTGGTGAATTGATCGACTTGGTCGATGCTCCGAACAACGCGGCTACCCGGGTACGGCTGTATGCCGCCGTGGCCACGGCCCTGATGCGGCACGAGCCACGCCTGCGCCTGTCGCGCGTGAGCCTGAGCACCGACCCCGACGACGCGGGCAAGACCGTGATCGAGGTGGAGGGCACCACCACTATTTCGCGTGACGCGGTCGTCGCGCGCGTGAGCCTGACACCTGGAACCTGATATGACCACAACTGCCATCGATCTTTCCCAGCTGCCGTTCCCCGGCGTGGTGGAAGTCATCGACTCGACCACCCTGTATGCCGAGCGCAAGGCCGCCCTGGTTGCCCTGTCTCCAGCCGACCAGAAGGCCGATATCGCCGCCGCTCTGGAACTCGATTCTGAACCGATGGCCATGCTGCTGCAGGAGAGTGCCTACCGTGAAGTGGGCGTGCTCCAGCGCGTGAACGATGCCGCCCGCGCCGTGATGCTGGTCTACGCGCAAAAAAGCGACCTCGACCAGGTCGCAGCACGGGTGAACGTCCAGCGCCTGGTCATCACGCCGGCCGACGAGCCAAACGGCATCGCCGCAGTGATGGAATCGGATGCAGATCTGCGCCGGCGCGCACTGCTGGCCCCGCTGGGGTATTCCGTGGCCGGTCCGACCGGGGCCTACCTGTTCCATGCCCTGACGGCCGACAGCGCGGTGCTCGACGTCGCAGCGCAGAGCCCAGCGCCGTGCGAAGTGCTGGTCACCGTGCTTTCGCGCAACGGCACCGGCATCGCGCCGGCCGAGCTTCTGGGCAAGGTCGATGCCGCGTTGACCGCGGAAACCGTGCGGCCGCTGACCGATCTCGTCACCGTGCAGTCGGCCAGCATCGTCCCGTACCGCATCGAGGCCAAGCTGTTCATGTTTCCCGGCCCTGATGCATCGGTGGTGGTTGCCGAGGCCCGCGCCAAGCTCGATGCCTACGTGGCCGCCTGCCACGGGATCCGGCGTGTGGTCGCACTGTCCGGCATCGATGGGGCATTGCACGTCAGCGGCGTGGAGCGGGTCGACCTGGTCGAACCCGCAGCCGACGTGATCACAGCCGCCACCGAGGCGCCGCACTGCGTCGAAATCGTTTTGACAGTGGCGTGAAATGACGAACCTGCTTCCACCGAATAGCACACAGCTCGAGCGCAACATCGCCGCGGTCAACGCCCGCCTGGGCGATGTGCCCACGCCGCTGCGCGACCTGGTGAACCCGGACACCTGCCCGGAAAAGCTACTGCCCTGGCTGGCCGCCGAACTGGCGGTGTCTCCCTGGAACGACCAGTGGACCGAGATGCAAAAGCGGGGCGTGATCGCCAGTGCCTACCAGGTGCATCGCCAGCGCGGCACCCTGGCCGCCCTCAAGGCCGCACTGTCCGCCCTGGGCATTGCCGCCGAGGTGGAGGAATGGTGGCAGGAACAGCCCCGGGCCCAGCCAGGTACCTTCCGCGTCGACGTCGAAACGTATGACGGCATGACCGTGACCTGGCTCGATGCATTGAACAGCCAGATCGACGCCGTGAAGCCACTGCGGGCGCATTACACCGTGCGCCTGATCGCCCGGCCCGTGACGCGCGTGTACATCGGCATGGCACATAACACCCTCATCACCACAACCATTTATCCGAAAGCAACATGACGACCTTTTTCTCTGTCCCTACTCTGGTCGGCCTGGCGGAACTCGCCGGCGCGATCCGGGACGGCATGACCGTGCCCTTTACGCACCTGGCCATCGGCGACGGCGGCGGCAACCCGGTGGATCCCACCGGGCGAACTGGCCTGGTGCGCGAGGTCGACCGCGTACAGGTGGCGTCGATCAAGAAGCATCCCGCCGAGCCTACCTGGCTGGTGGTGGAAGCCGCCATTCCCGAAGACCGGGGCGGCTACTGGATCCGCGAACTGGCGTTGATCGGCGGCCGCGCCGGCGGCAAGGTGATGTCCGTGAGTAACTACCCAGCGGTCGAACGCCCTGCACCTGGTGCCGGCGCCGTGACGGGCATGGTCCTGCGCATGGTGGTCGCGTTCGTCGACGCCGCGGCGGTAAGCGTGCTGGTGGATCCGCAGGCCTACGCCACACTGCAGGCCGTCCTCGACCAGATCGGCATCCACGAGGGCAAAGCGGATCCACACCCGCAATACACCACACCAGGCGAAGCCGCGACTGTTGCAGCGACTGCAGTTGGCATGCACCAGGCCGAAGCTGATCCGCATCCCCAATATGCGAGGGTTGGCCGCCTGCTGACGGCCGACGTTCTCAAGGCATTGCGTGGTGCGCGAGCATTCCGCTTTTTCAATTCAGCAAGTTAAGGAGATTTATCAATGGCAAATGGATTGCTAGGGAAGAAGGCCATTCCCGAGAACATGGACACGGTTGTGTACACGGCCCCGCCTGGCAAGGTGGCCACGGTCGTCATCAATATTTTCAACCGCACCAAGAACACCACGATCGACCCGGATGTGTACGTAGGCACGGGTGTAACCGATGACGATGCGTTTGATGGCTCCCCGATCCAGCCGCGGGACGTGCTAGAACGCACGCAGGTGCCCGTATCGGCAGGAGAAAAGGTAACCGTCCGCGCGCCGGCAATCGGCCTGACGGTGCAGGTACGTGGCTTTGAAGAGGACGCATAATGGGACGTTCACTCAATGCCCGATCGGCCTCCGAGATTTCGATCGACATGGTGCCCATTGGCGGCATCGCATCCATGTTCCGTTCAGGCGCCGATTACAAGGCGATTGGCGAATTGGTAAAACGTGCAGACTATCCGCAGCTGTCGACAGCATTCCCGCGCGCCAGATCAATTTCATCGGCACTTACGCCTATCGATGATGCGTCCTTCGGGAGTTCGGATTTTGCCTATGGTGGAGGCATTTTCGTTAACGTCGGCGGCAATAGCAGCGCGCAAGCGGCAGGGCGCTGCCGGATCTCTCGTGATGGCGGCAAGACCTGGCAGAATCGCCTTCTGCCAGCGACCACGCAGTGGACAGATGTTGTTTACGGCAATGGCCAGTTCGTGGCAATGGCCGGCGGCAGCGGGATCATCGCCACGTCGCCGGATGGCGAAAAGTGGACACAACAAACGGCGCCAGGCAATTCCAGCCCGAATACGCTTTGCTTTGGCGGCGGGCTGTTCTTTTTTGCTGTCGCAAACACAAATCAGGCTTACACGTCGCCGGACGGCGTTACCTGGACGCCGCGCACTTTGCCTGCGGTAGCCAACTGGACCTGCGCGGCCTGGGGAAACGGGACGTTCCTGGTGGTTTCTCGAACCGCTTCCGGCGTCGGGTCAGCAATATCCGCTACATCGCCCGATGGCATTACTTGGACTCCACGAACTTTTCCAAATGCCGTGCAAAATGGCGCCTATGTCACATATGGGAAAGCAGGTTCAATTAGCGCATTCGTTTTGATTGCGTCAGTGCCATCTGCAATTCTCACGAGCACTGACGGAGTAACGTGGGTCACGCTGCCTGTTCCGCTGAATAAAAGCGGAGGTGATGCGGTGTTGACTGGGGTAGTGGCCGGCAATGGCGTTTGGATTATTTTCTCGGGAAACTCGGCGTTTGAGGCAGCATTCATGTCTGTCGACGGATTAAAATTCCAACCCTTCAATATTCTTCCAACTGGTAGTGCCGCAGCTTCTGCCGTGGGCTACGGCGATGGCGTTTTTCTTTATCAGAGCAGGACGACGGGCGAAGCAAACATCGGACGTGCCTATGCTGAGAACGACACCGATAGCGAATATCTGTACTTGTCCGGCACCGCCGGCCAATTCGTGAGGGTCAAATAATGGCCTGGATTCTTGACGCTGCTGGATATGTCACCAGCACGTATTTCGGCCCCGGATTCCCCGCCAACAGCACGAACCTCGCACCACCCGCCGGCGCCGCGCAACCGCTGCAGTTCGTGAATGGCGCATGGGTGATGGCCACGCCGGCGTTGACCTGGTCAGCAGCACCTGCGGAATACTGGTGGATCGACGTGGGCTCGTTCTTCGACCGCTTCGGCAGCAAGTCGCTGGCCATCACCAGTTCGACGGACCCGGAAGTGGCTGGACTGGTGATGCTGGTCCTGCCGCGCAAATACATCGACCTGCAGCGCGCCGATCTGCCAACCCTCCTCGATGTCCTGGTCACGAAGGACATCATCACCGAGGCCGAGAAGACAGCCGTGCTGACAAGGCCGACGACCGAGCAGGAAAGGTATATCGTCGGCCTGCCGCAGCCGCTGGACGATGCAGTGGGGCACGCATGAGCGGCCGCATCGCTCGCGCCGTTGGTCAACGCCTGGGCCTCCTGGCTATCGTCGTCGTGTGCCAAGTGGCGCATGCGATCGGGACGCTGTGGATGATCGGCGCGGCCCTGGCCGGCAGTGATCGCTACTGGCGCATCGCCCGCGGCTACGATCGCATGGGCAATGCAGTCACCGGCGGGCTCGATACCGAGACGGTGAGCAGCCGGGCCAGCCGGGCGCGACGCGAGGGCCGTACCTGGGGGTGCGTGCTGTGCCGCGTCCTGGACTGGATCGAGAAGGACCACTGCAGCAGATCCGAGGGCACCTGACCCATCGCCGCGGCCGCCACTTGGTGGCCGTTTTCTTTTCCTGTACCCGCAACGGGTACAGGCGCCTCTTGATGCGTCGCGCGCGCGTGCACGGCATCCTTTCGGCACTGTCTTGCACCGGCATTCGCCCACTGCAGACGCACTTTTCATACACCACCTGGAGCATAAAGAATGGCAACGGACTACCACCACGGCGTACGTGTGCAGGAAATCAACGAGGGCAGCCGGCCGCTGCGCGCCACGTCCACCGCGATCATCGGCATGGTCTGCACCGCCGACGATGCCGACGCTGCCGCGTTCCCGCTGAACGTGCCTGTGTACATCAACAACCCGACGACAGCGGCAGGCAAGGCCGGCACGAAGGGGACGCTGGCACGGACGCTGGAAGCGATCGGCGCGCAGACCAAGCCGGAGATCGTGGTCGTGCGCGTGGCGCAAGGCCAGGATGCCGCCACGACCACCACCAACGTGATCGGCGGCGCCAATGCTGCGGGCCAGTACACCGGCCTGAAGGCACTGCTGGCCGCGGAAAGCCGCCTGGGCATCAAGCCGCGCATCTTGGGCGCGCCCGGCCTCGACACGCTGCCCGTAACCACCGAGCTGGTCTCGATCGCACAGCGCCTGCGCGGCATGGCCTACGCGAACGCCTACAACTGTACAACGAAGGAAGACGCGGTAGCCTACCGCGCCGGCTTCGCCGCCCGCGAGCTGATGCTGATCCATCCGGACTTCGTCAACTGGAACACCGCCACGAAAGCGGACGACGTGATTGCATCGGCCGCGATCGCGCTGGGCCTGCGCGCCAAGATCGACGCCGAGACCGGCTGGCACAAGACGATTTCCAACGTCGCAGTCAACGGCGCCACCGGCATCAGCCGCGATGTGTTCTTCGACCTGCAAGACCCGACGTCCGACGCCGGCTACCTCAACGAGCACGACATCACCACGCTGGTCCGCCGCGACGGCTTCCGCTTCTGGGGTAGCCGCACCTGTTCCGACGATCCGCTGTTCGCTTTCGAGTCGTCGACGCGCACCGCGCAGATCCTGGGCGACACGATGGCCAACGGCATGGCGTGGGCGTCGGACAAGCCACTGCACCCATCCCTGGTGCGCGACATCCTGGAGTCGATCAACCACGAGTTCCGCACGCTGCGCAACGCCGGTCTCATCATCGACGGCAACGCCTGGTTCGATGCATCGGCCAATTCGCAAGTCGACCTGGCCGCGGGCAAGCTCGCCCTCGATTTCGACTACACGCCGGTACCGCCTCTGGAAAACCTGATGCTGCGCCAGCGCATCACCGACCGCTACCTGGCTGATTTCTCCAGCCGGATCACCGCGTAACCCCTTCACAAGGAAACCACCATGGCATTGCCAAGCATTCTCAAGAACTTCAACGTATTCCTGGATGGCACGAGCTATGCCGGCCAGGCCGAGGAAATCCAGCTGCCCAAGCTGTCGCGCAAGATGGAAGAGTGGAGCGGCGGCGGCATGAGCGGCACCGTCGAAATCGACATGGGCCTGGAGGCGCTGACGCTGGAACAGACCTATGGCGGCATCATCCGGGGCATCCTCGACCAGTGGGGCCTGACACGCCATGACGGCGCCATGATCCGTTTTGCCGGCGCCTACCAGGCACAGGATTCCGACCAGGTCGACGCCGTGGAAGTTGTCGTGCGCGGCCGCCACAAGGAAATCGATCCCGGTAGCGCGAAGATGGGCGACAAGACCGCGTTCAAGGTAGTCACGGCCGTCAGCTACTACAAGCTGACCATCAACGGCGCCGACGTGATCGAGATCGACGTCATGGGCATGATCGAGAAGGTCAACGGCGTGGACCGCCAGACCGCCATCCGCACGGCCATCGGCATGTAAGCAACCCGCCCGCCACCTGGCGGGCATCCCAATACTGAAAGAACACTATGACCACCGTAACCGTTATCCTCGACACCCCCCTGACCCGCGGCGAAACCACGATTACCTCGATCGAGCTGCGCAAGCCGGACAGCGGCGCGCTGCGCGGCACCAACCTGCAGGACCTGATTCAGCTGGACGTGAATGCGCTGGCCAAGGTGCTGCCGCGCATCTCCACGCCGACCCTGACCGAAGCCGACGTGTTCCGCCTCGATCCCGCCGACCTGATCCAGCTAGGATCGGAGTTCGCCGGTTTTTTGGCACCGAAGGCAGCGCTTGCTCAGGCGCGCTCCCTCTCCGAGTAGAGGACTACATGGCCGATATCGCCGTGGTGTTTCACTGGCCACCACAGGCGATGGCCGGCTTTTCCCTTTCCGAGCTGGTGGAATGGCGCGAGCGCGCCCGTGTAAGAACCGAGAAGCAAGATGGCCAATGACCTGAGATTGCGGGTGCTGTTCGACATGATCGACAACGCCACCCGTCCCCTGCGCAACATGATGAACGGGTCGCGCCAGACCACCACGGCCATGCGCGAGACGCGCGATCGCCTGCGGCAGCTGCAGGCGACGCAACGCGATGTGAGCGCGTTCCGCGAGCTGCGCACCGGCATGGCCGCCACCGCCACGCAAATGAACCAGGCGCGGGCGCGTGTCGCGCAGCTGGCCAGCGAGATCGCCGCCACCGGTGCGCCGACGCGCGAGATGGCCCGCCAGTTCGAAGAGGCCAAGGCGGCGGCCGCCCGCCTGCGCGCCGAAACCCGGCAGCAGCACATCGACCTTCACCAGCTGCGCGGCCGCCTGTCCGGCGCCGGCATCGACACCCGCAATCTGGGCCAGCACGAACGCTCGCTGCGCCAAGATATCGACCAGACCAACGAGGCACTGCAGCGGCAACAGGCCGAGCTGGCACGGGTAGCCGCGAACGAACGGCGCCTGGCCCAAGCACGCGCGCGCCGCGACGCCGCGCAGGCGCGCGCCGGCCGCATGGCCGGTACCGGCGCCGCGGCGGCCGCCGCCGGCGCCGCGACTGGTGCCGCCTTGTCCGTCCCGGTCCAGGAATACGCCAAGGCCGAGGACTCGGCCACGCAACTGCGCGTGTCGCTGATGCGCGCCGGCGCCGAAGTGCCGCCCGAATTCCAGAAGATCAACGACCTGGCCACCCGGCTGGGCGACAAGCTGCCCGGTACCACGTCGGACTTCCAGGACATGATGACCATGCTGAACCGCCAGGGCATCAGCACGCAGTCAATCCTGGGCGGCATGGGCGAGGCCACAGCTTACCTGGGCGTGCTGCTGAAGAAGGCGCCCGATGACGCTGCCGAATTCTCGGCCAAGCTGCAGGACGCCACGCGCACCTCCGAAAAGGACATGCTGTCCCTGATGGACGTGATCCAGCGTACGTTCTACCTGGGCGTGGATGACAACAACATGTTGCAGGGCTTCGCCAAGCTGTCGCCGGCGATGGACGCGATCAAGCAGAAGGGCCTTGAAGGAGCCAAGGTACTGGCGCCCCTGCTGGTGATGGCCGACCAAGCCGGCATGGCTGGCGAGGCTTCGGGTAACGCCTTCCGCAAGATCTTCCAGTTGTCGCTGGACAGCAAGAAGGTGGGCAAGGCCAACAAGGGCCTGGCCCCGGGGCAGCAGCTGGACTTCACCGACGGCAAGGGCGAGTTCGGCGGCCTCGACAAGATGTTCAAGCAGCTCGACAAGCTCAAGGGCCTGTCTACGCAAAAGCGCCTGGGCGTGCTGAAGGAGATCTACGGCGATGACGCGGAAACCCTGCAGGCGATCGCCCTGATGATGGAAAAGGGTGTGGCCGGTTACCGTGAGGTGCAGGGCAAGATGGGCGCGCAGGCCTCCCTGCAGGAGCGCGTCAACGTCCAGCTGGGCACCCTGAAGAACCTGTGGGACGCCACCAAGGGCACCGCCACCAACGCCCTGGTGGCGTTCGGTGCCTCGATTGCCCCAGAGCTGAAGGCCACCACCGAATGGCTGGGCGAGATGGCGCAGCGCGTGGGCGCGTGGGCACGCGAGAATCCGCGCCTGGCTGCCGGCCTCATGAAGGCCGGCGCCCTGCTGGCCCTGCTGCTGATCGTCGGCGGCGCGCTGCTGCTGATGCTGGCCAGCGTGCTGGGTCCCCTGGCCATGGTCCGGTTCGCGCTGACCACGCTGGGCATCCAGGGCACCCTCGGCGCCCGGGCGCTGGGCCTGCTGACCGGTGCTTTCCGCCTGGTCAGTTCGGCCGTACTGTTGCTGGGCCGGGCGCTGCTGATGAACCCGATTGGCCTGGCCATCACTGCGATCGCCGCCGGCGCCTATTTCATTTACCGCAACTGGGAACCGATCACGCGCTTCTTCGCCGGGATCTGGAGCCAGATCCGCACGGCATCCGCCGGCGGCCTGGCCGGCGTGACGGCCCTGCTGCTGAACTGGTCCCCGATCGGGGCGTTCTACAAGGCATTCGCCGCGGTGCTGTCCTGGTTCGGCATCGAGCTGCCGGCGAAGTTCACCACCTTCGGGGCCAACATCATGGCCGGCCTGGTGAGCGGCATCACTGGCGCCCTGGGCACGGTGCGCGACGCGATCGGCGGCGCGGCCGATGCCACGATCAACTGGTTCAAGGCCAAGCTGGGCATCCACAGCCCGAGCCGCGTGTTCAGCGACCTGGGCGGCTTCATCAGCCAAGGCGCTGCGCAGGGCGTGGAGGGCGAACAAGGCAAGCTGACCCGGGCGGCCGCCAACCTGGCCAGTGCGGCTGCGCTGACGTTCGCCGGCGCCGGTGCCGCGCCGGCGGCGCCGCTGGGGGCCGGCTCGAGCAGCGGTTCGCTGTCGATCGGCGGCGACACCATCACCATCACCATCCAGGCCGACGCCGGCACCGGTTCCGACGCGATCGCGCGGGCCGTCCGTGCCGAACTGGACAAGCGCGACCAGGCCAAGCGTGCCCGCTTCGGCTCGCGCCTGACCGATTAAAGGAAAGATCATGCTGATGGCACTTGGCCAGTTCGTGTTCGACATGAACACGCTGGCGTTTCAACAGCTGCAACGCAAGACGCAGTGGAAGCACCGCGCCAGTTCGCGCGTGGGCGCGCGTGACGCTCGCCAGTTCACAGGCCTGGGCGACGACACCTTTACCATCTCCGGCGTGCTGGCCCCCGAGCTGACGGGCACGCTGTCGTCCCTGGACGAGCTGCGCGCAATGGGCGACACGGGCGAGGCCTATGTACTCGTCGACGGCGCCGGCACTGTTTACGGCGCATACCTGCTGGAGGACCTGAGCGCCGATGGCAGCCACATCGGCATCGACGGCAAGCCGCGGCGCGTTGAATTCTCGATCTCGCTGACCCGGCAGGATGACGACCAGGCCAGTTCGATGGCGCAGAAAGGGGCAAGCTGATGCCGCTGAGCCCTGATTTCACCGTCAAGCTGGACGGCCGCGACCTGACCAGCAAGATCGCGCCGCGGCTGATCCGCCTGTCTATCCGCGAATGCCGGGCGGACGAGGCCGATACCCTCGACCTGGTGCTCGATGACAGCGACGGCAAGCTGGCCATCCCACCGCGCGGCGCCGTGCTGGCCGTGGCGATCGGCTGGACCGGCTCCCAGCTGGTCGACAAGGGGCTGTTCACCGTCAACGAGGCGGAGCACGCCGGCACGCCCGACACGATCACGCTGCGCGCCCGCAGCGCCTCGATGACCAAGGGCATGGGCGAGCGGCGGGAAAAAAGCTGGCACGGCCAGGCGCTGGCCGATATCGTCAAGACGATCGCGGCGCGGCACGAGCTGAAGCCGCTGGTGGGCGCCGCCCTGGGCGCCGTCAAGATCGACCACGTAGATCAGACGCATGAAAGCGATATGGCGTTCCTGACGCGCCTGGCCAAGCGCTACGACGCGGTGATGACGGTGAAGGCAGACAACCTGCTGTTCGTGCCGATCGGGCAGGGTACAACCGCCAGCGGCAAGACCCTGCCCGTGATCGCGCTGACGCGCGCCGATGGCGACAGCCACCGCTACCACGTGTCCGAACGGGAAACGTACAGCGGCGTGAAGGCGCACTGGTACAGCAACGGGGAGAAGAAGCGGCATAGCGTCACGGTCGGCGGCGAGACCAACACCAATCTCAAGGTGCTGCCCGAGACCTACACCAGCCAAGCCGAGGCCGAGGCGGCCGCCGCGGCCGAATTCAAGCGCACGCAACGCAGCCAGGCCACGTTCGCCCTGGGGCTGGCCATCGGCCGCCCAGAGCTGTTCCCCGAGCTGCCCGTGACCGTCGCCGGCTGGAAGGACGAAATCGACTCGATCCCCTGGCTGGTCCAGAACGTCACGCACGACATTTCGGATGGCGGCTACACCAACAGCATCGAGCTGGAGATGCGCGACGATCCGGCCAGCGACAAGCACCGCGACAATTTCCGCCGTGGCGCGTGACCTGGTGCGCGTCACGCGCTGGCCACTTGCAACCATGGCGCTAGATCATGGACAGCCGCTGCCAAATGGGAGAGGCCGAGACACACGTTAACAAACACGAGCGACCACACAAAGGCTTTGCTCTCAATTTTTACTTGCTTCAATTTCAACTCCATAGGTAAGGCTCATTGAGCCGGTGTTTCGATTGTGGAACCCATGCGCTTCTGGTTCTTGTGGTGGGATTCCCGTTAGCGCACGTGGCATTCGAAAATCACGACTTCTCGTCGTCAAGTCCGTTTGTCCATACTGACAGCACTTTTTCAAGGCAACCCGGGCGGTTTTCCAACGATCACGACCGAACTCCCGTCAAGCCATTTCGCTTTTCCTAGCACAATTTTCACAGCCTGCCTGGAGCATTTTTCCTATTGCTCCAACTGAAATTTTCGCTTGCTTCACGCTCTGGTTCCTCTGGTGGGTTTTCCGCTATCAGGCACATCGGAACTTAACCCGAATTGTTTTGAAGTTCGTGTGGTGGTCTTTCCGAAATTTCCTCCACCCATTTTTGTATATACAAAATCTCGTTGACAGACCTATTTTCCGTATATACAATAACTACATGAACATTACTTTTGACCCGAACAAGGACCGTGTCAACCAAAGTAAACACGGTGTCTCATTGGCCGAAGCGGAAAGGATCGAATGGGATGAAGCAGTCGACTGGGAAGACGACCGGCACGACTACAACGAAGAACGGCGATGTGCACTGGGGCCGATCGGGGACAGAATCTACTACGTGGTGTATGTAGATCGAGCTGAAGGACGAAGAATCATCAGCCTACGCAAGGCGAACAAACGAGAGGTGCTGAACTATGTTGAACAAGCAAGATGACAAAACGGAGGCGGCGAAAGCCGCTTCTTCTACGCAGGACGGCGAACAACTCCTGCAGGTGAAAATCGGTGGCAAGGCGCGCACCATCATCATGCCGAGCGATGAAGAGGACGCGGAAATTACCGCGGCCGCCATGGCCGATCCAGATGCGCTGCCGTTGACGGACGAGCAACTGGTCCAGTTCAAGCCGGCGCGCCGGATTGGTCGGCCACCACAGGACAGCACCAAGGTGCCCACGAGCATCCGGCTCGACAACGTCGTGCTCGATTCGTTCAAGGCCACCGGCGAGGGCTGGCAGACCCGTGTTAACGCGGCACTGTTGGAGTACTTGAAGGGAAACCATATGTTGGCACACCGCTACCACGCCACCGTCCAGAAGCAGGGTGACGAAACGACCAAGGTCGATGAATTCCTTGTAGTGGCCATGGATGATGGCGAGGCACAGCAGAAGGTCAAGGAACACCTTCGGCAGGCCGGCCGAGAAGGCGATGCACTCGGCGAGGTATATACAGTAGATGTCGGCAATGCGATGCTACGTGATGTTGCCGTAATACGATAAAGCAATGGCCAGCAATCGCGCTATTTCTTTTTCCATAGCCATTTTTTAACACTCCACCATACCTACAAATACTTATTCTTAGGAAATGAAATGGTAAGCGAAGAAATTGTAATCACTTCAGCCATAGCTGCTGGCGGCTATGTCGGCACACAGCTATTCGGTTCCGCTCTTGCTACTATGGGAGAAGATATTAATAAGCTGTACGCAAAAGGTAGAGATAAGTTAGTTGATGTGGCAACCAAAAAAATCAATAATCCAGATGATGGAAAAAAGGTTAATCTCAGGGCGGCCAGGGATGTTTTGTGGAATGGTGCAATTACTGAGGATGAGGTTTGCGCTGAATATTTCGGCGGCATGTTAGCTGCATCAAGAAGCCCGGAAGGGAAAGATGACGGGGTTCTTAACTACGTTGATACGATCAAGTCAATGTCTTCAAGGCAATTGGAATTGCATTATGTAATTTACAAAACTTGGCAAAATATATTATTAAAATCGAAAGCAAAAATAAATGCCGGCTTGAGTGAAGATGTTAATAAATATAATATTTTCCTCATTGGAGGCGAGCTTAAGGCCAGAAACTTAGACTATGATCGTGACTTAACAGTATTGCATCGCCAAGGTCTAGTCAACAGATTTTCCTATAAGACTCATATATTTGGAAATGTAGCAATTAGTCTTGTTGAGGTTGTCCCAACCACTTATGGAGTTATGCTCTTTGCTGCCGCTCACAATAAACTTGATGAATGGCGAGAATTTTATGCAGAAGAATATATTTCCATATCTGATATAGAACCTTTAGATTTTTTTGGACAAAGTCTTGAGGAACTTAAACTGGCCGCTGGCATACCATAATGGACGAACTAATGGATGAATTTGAGCTTGCCGACCAAGCTGTGAGAGCGATTACGCAAAGCGTGGTCCTGCGATATCGAACAGTGGGCGTTCTAACCTGGGCGTTGCTGCACCAGATCGAAGCTGAAGTTCTGGATGAGGCAGCGCGCAGCGGGGAGCACGATCAGGCCGTGCTTAACATGATGCGAGCGCCGGCGGCGATGGTCTACCCACGCGACGATCGCCCGGTGTCGTTCACGGGGCACAGCTTCTTGCCGATCGTGTTCAGTGAAGTAAAAGACGCGTGGAATCGTTTGCATTGATTCAGGAAGTAGAAATAAAAACAGGCCCAATAGGGCCTGTTTTCTTTCATCGAGAAGGTGGATTTCTACTCAAGAAATCATTTGTTCCCTTTATGGCATTACTGTAATAGTTGTTTCTTACAACCTCAGAAACCCAGAGAGCATCATCTTTATCAACAAAAGTTTTAAGATGATTATGCAGCTCTTCAGCCGTATTAGAAACCGCGACTAGCCAGTAAGATGCTTGGACACGAACCCCATTCAAACGCCTCAGCTCATTCAAGAGGCGAGCATAATCTTTCTCTTTGTTCAAATCGTAACTTACAGTATATGTAGTCAAAATTACCTCCAATTTAAAAATAAATTTCTATTATATTTATAAAAAAACTGCGCCTCTATTACTAGTGACGCAGCCAATTAATAATATTCAGATTAGCAAATAATGTATGCCGCCAATCTTTATATCTATTCTTAATTTTCTTCCGGGAATGGTGGCATATCCCTGATAGGGTACACCAGCGTATTAGGATCATCCGGAAAGGGAACGAATTCATACTTCTCGTAAAAGGAGGCGGCGCCTTCTTTAGCATCGACAAACAAGCCAAAACCAGCTACAGATTTAGATGCTTGATATGCCTTCTGCATGGCTTTCAAGAGAAGCCGTTCCCCATGTTGTTGCCCCTTGAATTTTTCGGAGACAGCCAACCGCGCCAATGTGTACCCAGTTACTGCTTCAGGTAGACGCTTCCGCATGGCAGCAGGCAAATCTGCTGCCAGCACTTTGTCACGCAAGCTCATTGCAAAGAATCCGACTACTTCTTCTGGACGCGATTCATACACCAAAACAAACGTTTTGGACATCCCATTTTTTTGATGTTGCGGAGCGATTGTTTTGAGCCAATGATTCAGAGCTGGCACACCGCAATCAAAATCTGCAACATTATGCGCTTTTGTAAGCGATTGGAACTTCGGAATTTCCATGATTCTCTTTCATAAAACGCTCGAAAGCCCTCTCCATTGCCTTATTTGGCTTTCTAGGGTTATCAAGCAAATTGAGTAACATGGCAGCATCATTCCCAGTAATCATAGTCCGGCTTTCCCGGTCTATAACCTGCTGCGCTTTTTCAAGTGCAGCTTGGACTACAAAACCATTCATAGTAGTCCCCGTCAACTCTGCTGCCGAACTAAGTACTGCCGCAACATTGCTAGAAATGCGAGCAGTGATCCGCTCTTTTTCTATAACGTTCATTGTAATTCTCCAATTATGTACAACTTACTTCTAGATGCTCTCCTTTAATTTATTTAAATTACTTTAGTTAACTGGCTCCATGTCATTTCCTTTCGAGAGGGGTTAGGCTTTCATTTAGTTTAATTAATCAAGATAGAGGATTCCTGACGTTGGGAACTATACCACCCCCTCCCGCCGGTGTCAAATTGCCGCCATGCGTCAGTATGCCGCAGTGCGTCAAAATGACGCATCGAGATAGGATTGTGACACGAGTTGCCCCCTTAAAAAAGAGGAATAAACTGAACAATTACTTCGTAAAACTCGAAGTACTGAATTGAAACCTGACTTTGATATGTCTAACAAACCACGGTTTTTTAGACACTCAACAGAAAAGGGCCAAGTGGCCCTTTTTTCTCACTGGAAGTGTCAAAAAACCCTGTATAGTTTTCTATGTCTAACAAACCGTTCAATTTTTGATTCATTTACAGGAACAAGTGATGCGACACTCCACCGCCACCAATAACCTGGACCTCATCACCGGCGGAATGCTGATCGGCTACGCGCGCGTGTCTACCGTCGATCAGAACCTGGACCTGCAGCGCGACGCCCTGCAGCGCGCCGGATGCGGCCAAATTTACGAGGACAAAGCCAGCGGCCGTGCAAAGGACAATAGACCCGAGCTGGCAGCCGTGCTGCGCGCGCTGCGCGCCGGCGACACGCTGGTGGTCTGGCGCCTGGACCGCCTGGCGCGGTCCTTGGTCGACCTGGTGCAGATCATCAACGAGCTGGGAGAGAAGGGGGTCGGGTTCCGGAGCCTGACGGAACAGATCGACACTACCTCGGCGCAGGGCCGGCTGTTCCTTGGCGTGTTCGCATCGATGGCGCAATACATGCGCGACGTGATCCACGAAAACACGATGGAGGGCCTGAAGGCTGCGCGTGCGCGCGGCCGCATGGGAGGTCGACCGTCGAAGCTGGATGCCCAAGCGATCAGGGAAATTGAGGCGCTATTGAAAGACCAGAGCATCACTGTAGGCGACGTGGCTAAACGCTACAAAGTCAGTCGCGCGACGATCTACAACTCTTTGAATGCGAAACCAGGGAAACCAGACACCCAAACTGAAAGGGATGCAACATGATTCAGTACAGCTACACGATCGAACCGCGGGCGGATCAGCTGGGCGGCGGATGGCAGCTGCGCCTGATCCAGGAAGGCCTAGAAGTAGGCGGTGGCGTTTTCCCGGTGCCGGCACATGACCCGGTTGAAGGAATCGACTGGTGGGACGCGTTGGGCGAGGACGACCGGGCCTACTGGCTCACGCAAGCCATCGAGCCCACTGCATCGGAGGCCTTCAATGCTTACTTGGTGGCAAGTGCGTTGGCAGACGCCGAAGAGCACGCAAAGGGCTGGATAAACAGCCGCGAGCAATAAAAAGTAAGCTTTATCTCAACATTGAGTTAATGCTTATTGTATTTCATCTATACGTATTTAATACATCATCATCACATCATTAATACATCATATTATCTATCATTTGATAAAGTATGTGTATCCATGAAAAGCGATTGATAAATATTTTCTTGCCAAAAAGCACTCCCGCTAGTACTGTATGCATATACAGTAAATTGAGTTTCCGAAAATCAACATTGATGTACCGCTGCGGCAATCCCGCGCAATGTGATGATGGCGGAACGAGCTAAAAGGAAGTGGGAATGGCCAGCGGGATACGCAGGGAAATGAATGGCGGCGCCGACATAGGAGCCGCCAGGTGCGTGGAATCAGCGCAGCAGCTTGATCACGGAGTGGCAATATCCGACTGGATCAAAGGCAAGAACATCGCCCGCCGGAATTGTGTCAGGGGCATAGGCCGGGTTATCGCACAGCAGTCGAATCGATCCATCCATCATGCGTTGCAGACGCCGGAATCGGGTGGACTTGCCTGTGTCTACCAAGTAGACCCCATCTACATCTTTCACGCGTCGGTCAACGATCACCAGTTGGCCATCCGTGATAGTCGGTGCCATGGAATCGCCGGCAGCGCGCACGACCCATGTAGAAGCTGCTTCCAGGCCCTGCTGCTCAAGCCAGGTCCGGGGCAACGTCCACGATGTCAACTTTCCGTTCTCCGCATACAGCGTAGCGGCGTCGAAATGCTCTACCTCTACATACAGATCGCTGATCGGCTGTACAGCATCGGCAGTAGCCACTTCTTTGGATCCGCGACCCAACACCAACCAGTCCAGGCTGATGTTGTGTTTCTCAGCCATTTCGATGCATTGCTGAAATGGAACGCTGCCGCGGTTTTTCCACAAGCTCAGCATCGAGCGCGTTCCGCCGAGGATCTTTGCCGCATCCGTATCACTCTCTACACCCAGCACTGTTTTCATTCTGTTAACGATGGCTTCTACAAATGCCTTATTGTGTTCCATATCTTGATCTCGTGCTTTCGAAATTTAGAGAAAATGCTTCCAAAGAGGCGGGAGTAGAGCGTACAATTTTTCTTAATGCAACATTTGATTACAGAACGAAACAATATGCGACATCTTCTTGACGATCCTGATAGCAAAAAGCAAACAACCCGGCAGCCAATTCCGCTCTCGCCTGATGAGGAGAAAAGCCTGCGACAGTACGCGCAAACAGAGGCCCGAAGCAAGCAATCCATGGCCGGAATTATCTACCGGATGGGCTTGGAAGCGTATGAAAGCCGTACCCGTTCGAACAAACGGGACAAGTAGAGAGTGGGCTGAGGGGCTCTTCTCTTCATAAGGAATCTGTACATGCGTTTTTCCATCGATTGCCCACACTGCGACACGCGCGCCATTGCGCGCAGCAGCCACAAGCTTTCCGACACCATGCGGGAGATCACTTTCGCCTGTCCAAACGTGGAATGCGGTCATACCTTCGTTGCCAATCTCGAAGCGGTACGCACGCTGTCGCCTTCCGGCATGCCAAAGAACGGCCTCAATCTCCCTCTTTCCCAGCACGTTGCCGAGCGCGTCATGCGCCAGATGCAGCTGCAGCTGTCACTTGCCTGACGAGGAATCCATGTCGAACGAACACACCTTATCCGCTGCGCTGGCCTTCCTGCATGCCCATGAGGGTGCCGAACTGGCGCCGGCGATGACCAGCTTGACCACTCGCTGCATTGACCATCTGGTCGAACAAAACTCGATCTCTCTGGAGGTTGCACAGGATCTGACGATGCAGGCCTGGGGCGAGCTGAGCGCAAGCGGACACCGCGCCTATATCGACTGCAACAAGACCACCAGCTACACCCTGTTCCTGATCGACGACCAGGGCACCCAGCACACGCTGACGATCGCGCAGCTGCTCAAGCTACTTTCGGCTGCCATCGAGCGGCCGTAACGATTCCGACCGTATTGAACACGCATCTGCCCGCCGCGCGTAACTGCGGCGCGGCCTTGCTCATTCCTGCGCACGACTGACCGCACAAACGAACAAAACAACATGGCATCGATCGAACAACTCAAACGCCAAATTGACCTGAAAGACCTAGCCGACCGGCTGGGCATCAAACAGGGCAAGGGTGGCGATGATGCGCTGTACCACTCTCCGCACCATCCCGACAAGACGCCTTCTCTGTCGATCTTCATC